>NZ_JAHLQN010000002.1 GCF_018919205.1 Dysosmobacter acutus | reverse complement strand
TGGATGAAAGAGTGGTGATGATATTTGGCGGGTGTAATAACGGAAATTGCAATAGAATGTGGTGTGTCGGAACAGGCAGTTCGTGCATGGTGTAGGCGAAACCATGTTGCGAAAGATGCGAAAGGAAGTTTCGCAATCAGCGAAAGTCAAAAAACCGCCATATATCAGCATTATTTAGGCGTTGAACGAAAGCAAGTTTCGCAACCGGCGAAAGCAAGTTGCGAAACTTGCGAAACCACTTTGATCGCTATGCTGCAGGGAGAATTAGACCGGAAAAGCGAGCAACTTGCTGTAAAGGACAAGCAGATCGAGGAACTGAACGCAAGGTTGGCGGAGGTCAGCTCGGCGTTGGTGACGGCACAGCAGACTGCGGCAGCAGCCCAGGCTCTCCATGCTGGGACGATGCATCAGCAGCTTCTTTCCGGCAAGGCCGGAGCCGATCAGCCGGAGCATGAGACAGAACCGGTTCAAAAGCGTAGCTGGTTTAGTAGGTTCTTTGGGGACTAAACAGAACGACAAATCGGGATTTGAGGTGGAAATATGGCATCAAGCAAGGAATACTTAGAGTTTATTTTAGGACAGCTATCTGAGTTAGAAGAAATTACTTATCGAGCTATGATGGGAGAATTTATTATTTATTATCGTGGCAAGATTGTAGGCGGTATCTATGATGATAGATTACTTGTTAAACCAGTAAAATCAGCAATTAGTTATATGCCGACAGCTCCGTATGAATTACCCTATGAGGGAGCAAAAGAGATGTTGTTGGTAGATGAAGTTGATAATAAGGAATTTTTGACAGGCTTGTTTCATGCAATGTATGGTGAACTGCCAGCCCCAAAACCGAAAAAGAAGAAATAAACAATTTCCAGTTTATCGGTGGGATGAAGTTCGGGGAGCCGTCCGCAGACGGCAGGGGCAGCGCCCCTCCGGAGCTGGCAGAGCAGCAGGCATGAGCCGGCAGTGAAGCAGCTCCGGCAACCCCTCCCCTTTAGGGGCGCAAAGCACTTTCACACCGCTGCACCGATGGGGCGGCGGTGTGAAAGTGCTTTTGCGTTACTTTCTCACCAGAAAGTAACAAAGAGGTTGTTTTTAGCGGAAATTTATGATAAAATAGAGGACGGAAGAATAAGCGGAAAGGGGGCGATTTTATGGGAGTTACGATTTCGGGCATGACAGGTGCAGGGAGCATCCGGCACAACAACCGCAGCTTCTCAGCGGCGAATGTAGACCGGAGCCGGACGGAGCAGAACATTGTTTTCTGCAGCGAGGATCTGAAGCAGGTCTATCATATGGTCTTTGATGAAGCTCTCGCAGCCTACAACGCAAAGAAAACCAAAACGAGAGATAAGATACCGGACTACTATGAGCATATCCGGCAGAGTAAACAGGAAAAGCTGTTCCATGAAGCGATCTTCCAGATCGGCAACATGAGCGACTGTGGGTGCGGTACGCCGGACGGAGAACGGGCGGCGGCAGCTCTGAAAGATTTTGCGGAGTCTTTTGCAGAACGCAACCCCCATCTGCGGGTGTTCAATATGGTGCTGCACATGGACGAGGCAACGCCCCATCTCCATGTCGATTTTATCCCTGTGGCAACGGAGCAGTCAAGAGGACTTTCTACAAGGGTATCTATGAAACAGGCATTGAAGCAGCAGGGGTTTGTCGGTGTCGGCAGAAAGCAGACCGAATGGGCGGCGTGGATGGAACGGGAGAAAGAAGCTCTGACGGAGATCGCCCAGCGGCACGATTTTGAAATTATCTCTCTCGGCACGAACAGACCGCACATGGACTTGCCGCAGTTCAAGGAAGCGGCTGCGAGGCTGGAAGCGGTGCAGCAGCAGACAGCGGCAGTAGAGCGGGAGGTTGCTGAGCTGGAACGGCAGCGGGACGCTCTGAAAGGCACTGTGCGGCTCTTAAAGGAGGCTGACAGGGTAAATGTACCCCTGCATGATATTCAGCCGGAAAAGACGCTCACAGGGGCAGTAAAGGGCGTGACGGTGGATCAGGTCGAGCAGCTAAAGAAAATGGCACTGCGCAGCGTGACGGATCGGCACAAGGTACAGGAGCTGACGGAGGAAAACACCCGTCTGCGGTCACAGGTGCCGTCCATGAAGAAGCGGCTGGAAGAAGCGCAGCGGCAGCAGAGACTTGAACAGGAAAACCGGAGGCTGCGCGATGAAAACTATTATCTGCAATCCGAGCTGCAGGAGGAACGCAGCTTCACCGAGCGTCTGACGGACGGCATCGGTCGGATGCTGGACTTCTTGGAAGAACACTTGCCGGAGCGTCTGCGTCCTCTGCTTGAAAAGGCGAGGGAGCTGCTGCCCGATCCGGAGATCGGACAGCAGCAGGAGCGACAGCAGCACCAGCGAGGAATGGGCGGCATGGAGCTGTAAAAGAAGCCTGTCCGGAGGGCTTGAAAATCTCTTTCGGACAGGCTATAATAACAACTGAAAATAGGGAATTGCTGTATTGATAATCTAAGCCCCCTGTAAGGGTACTCCCAACCTATATTTTCTCTCTCTGAAAGGGAGAAAGTCGGAGGGGAAAAAGGGGGTGAGCGGAGGGGTGTTGGAAGTGTGGAAAACCTCGTCAGAGGTTTTCCAAGCCACTGTGGTAAACCCATCGGGTTTTCCATAGTGGCGGCACTTTCAATGCCCCGCAGCAAGGGGGAAAAGGGGGAGGTGACTTTCTCTTTAAGGCGGCGTAGCCGCCGCTCTTTTGCTCCCCCTTTTCCCCCTTCCCGCCCGCAGGCGATCCCCGCCGTAGCGGATTTTCTTTTTGGTACTTTTTCTTTTGTGAGGTGGTAATATGACCGAGAATTATCGAGGCTGCTACGAGTATTTGAGCGCACAATATCCGGAGGTCGGAGGCTATGAGTTTTATAAAGAGCTGTTTCCGGACAATGAGAACTCCGGAGAACGGCACACGGATTTTTCCCATCCGAACGCTGTGTATCTGTATCGGGACGAACAGAGCGAGGATAAGAAGCTCCGGCGCAGGAAGATGTATAACGACACATGGGAACAGGATTACATGGAGTTTGTCGAGGGGAACAGCCTTACTTTGTGCAGCGGTCTTGCATATCGCAGAAAGGAGAACAGGCTGGAGAACGCCCAGCGGATGTATGCTCTGATCTTCGATCTGGATGGCGTAGGTCTTGCCGAGCTGCGCAACCTCTTTCTGCGCTTTGGCGGCGATCCGGAGCGAGTGCGCCGGTTGCCGATGCCGACTTTCCTTGTTCTGTCGGGGACAGGGCTGCATATCTACTATGTTTTCCAGCAGCCGATTGACCTATACCCGAATATAAAAATTCAGCTTAAAAGTCTGAAATATGACCTCACTTTCCGGCTATGGGAGTATGGCAGCACTTCGCAGGTCAAGGCGATCCAGTATCAATCCATCAATCAGAGCTTCCGCATGGTGGGCAGCATCAATGACAAGCATGGGACGGAGCTGGTCGCTTTCCGTACCGGAGAACGGGTAACGCTGGATTATCTGAACGCCTACGCAAAGCCAGAAAACAGGGTGGATGTCAACAAGCCTTTCAGCCCATCCAAAATGACACGAGCTGAGGCGAGGGAGGCATATCCGGAGTGGTATGAGCGTGTTGTTGTGAGAGGCGAGAAAGGACGCAAGAAGTGGGATATTGCCGGAAAGGTGCATGGTGATGATCCGTATGCGCTCTATCATTGGTGGCTGCGGCAGATCGGAGAGATAAAGGGCGGGCATCGGTATTTCTTTTTGATGTGCCTTGCTATCTATGCTTACAAATGCGGTGTGTCGAAGCAGCAGCTCCGGCAGGATATGAAAGAGGCTTTTGATGATCTGCAGATGGTGAAGCATGAGAACGCATTGACCGAGGAAGATATACGGAGTGCGCTGGAAGCCTACGACAAGGAGTATTACAATTTCACGATTTCCGATATTGAAGCTCTGACCGATGTTCGCATCGAGCGCAACAAGAGGAATGGTAGATCACAGAAAGAGCATTTGAAAAGAGCAAGGGCGGTGCAGGAAGTGGATTATCCTGGCGGCACATGGAGAAGAAAAGGGGCAGAAGAAAAGAAAGCGCAAGTCTATGCGTGGCGGCAGGAGCATCCAGAGGGACGCAAGGCCGATTGTCATAGGGACACCGGACTTGATCCGAAAACGATCCGCAAATGGTGGGACACCGTACCGGAGGGGCATATAACGGTCAAAATACGCCCATCACAGGCTTTGAGCGATCTGTTGGTGGAGGAATTTAAGAAAGGGCTGTAAACGCCCCAGAAACGCCCTACAAGGCGTTTTCGGGGCGGGTAAGGGTTTTTATATTACCCCACCGAAAACGAGGCTTGAAAACCGCGTGAAATAAGGTTTTTTCACCCCCTAAATGTACACGCTGCGGTGTTACCATATAGAAAGCACTGTTCATAGAAAAGTTGCAAAAAACATTTGCAATGCACTTGCAAATGTCACGAATATTGAATATAATATTAGTGCAAGCTAAAAATGACGAGGAAAGGAGTGCTATTATGGCTAAAGGAAATATGACGATAAGAATGGAGCCGGAGCTGAAAGCACAGGCGGCAGCTCTCTTTAAGTCCCTCGGAATGGATTTGAGTACGGCAACGGGTATTTTTTATCGACAGGCACTTAGGTGTCATGGACTTCCCTTTGAAGTCAAGGTTGACGAGCCGAATGCTGTTACCTATGCGGCGATGGAGGCGGCAGAAAAGGGAGAGGATATGTATGGTCCGTTTGATAGCGTTGCAGATCTGATGGAGGCGCTGAATGCTTAAGCCGGAGTTTTCGGGGCAGTTCAAACGAGATTACAAGCTTGCGATCAAGAGAGGCTGCGATCCGAAGAAGTTGGAGGAAGTGATCACGCTGTTGTGTAACGAGCAGCCGTTGCCGGAGGCGTATCGAGATCATGCTCTCACTAATTCCAGAAATTATAAGGACATGAGAGAATGTCACATCGAGCCGGACTGGCTGTTGGTCTATAAAGTTGTTCGGCAGACTTTGATTTTGAAATTGATAAGGACGGGATCTCATAGCGATTTGTTTTGAGATTAACTC